>NZ_MKEK01000001.1:0-39566 GCF_001752395.1 Rheinheimera salexigens
TTTGGCTCAGTGCGTATCCCCGTTGGCATGACGCGCATTATAGAGATCTAAACCAAGTGATCAAGATCTTTATTACACAAATATGATCGTTCGCGTGTTTTTTAAACAAACCCATATGTCACTTGTCTATTTCGTTTATATATTAAGCGATTTAATCTGTTTTGTTAGTGATCTGAATTATCTCTGTTAGATCTGGAGCGTGTTGTTTAGTGCGGGTTAACTCTAATTGGTATAAAAAATTACCTAATTGATTTAAAAATGGTAACGCTATCTGTTCAATTTGATAGTTATCATCATTTAACGTTGCATTTTCGTTTGCATAAACTACTGCCGTTAGGAAAAACTCTACATTATTTATGCTGTCTACTATATAGGCACCATCGATGACATGACCATAAGACCAACCTGTTTTATTAAATATCTTAATGTGCTTGGGTATTGACTGGGGATTGCCACCAAACATGACAAACTTAGAATAGTTATCAGGATATTGTTTAACGTCGTATTTTGGTTCAATACTCATTGCTGGCAACATCGACATATACTTAAGCATAAATTTACGCTGTTCAGCGCTAATATTGAAACGCTGATTGGCACTAAACAGTTGCGGAAATACAATTCGTTTTATAGTGCTATCAAAATCACTAAGGCTGAATCGATTTTTATCGGTAAAATCCATTGGTTGGTTTATAAGTTTACCATCAGCAAAATAAGCCTGACCAATTTTTGGCTTAGTATCATTCCTATATATAGTAGTGGAATGACGTTGTGGTAGTTGATACAGAATTTTATTACTATTATCTACAAAACGTATGGGATTGTAGGTTCTATTTTCACTACTGGTTAACGGTATGCTAAGTCTGTGGTTTATGACTGTATTATGTATGCCCTTCGCTGCAAGTGATTTATTAATATAGTCTTGGCCTAATAATTCATATAGTCGATTACTGGCGTCATTATCACTCACTAACAATAACTTTTTAATATAGTGCTCGATATTGGGTAATCCATTAGCTGTACTAGGATCGGCCAGCTGTGCAGTTAGCGTGGCACTACTGCTATCTGTCAGCATAGTAGTTTTTGTGTTTACTCCATATTGTGTATGTTGTTGCAGCCATTCTAAAGCTAACAATGCGATGGGTAATTTAACGGTACTAGCAGGATAAAAGTATTGTTGCTCATTAAGCCCAAATTGATAGCCAGTTAAACGGGGCTGATTTTGGGCATTACGATCGATCTGGGTATAGATAATTTGGACACGATATTTTTCGGCTTGCTTAATGACCTGATCCAGAATTGGGTATTGATCATTATTCCGAATGTTAGTGTTAGTGAGTAACGGTTGCAGTGATAATACATTTTCAGTAGCCAAACAATTACTAGCCAGCACTAATGCACAACACATTATAACAAGACTCGGGAAAAATGGTTTAGACATGATTTAGTGACTCATAATAATAAGTTTCGCTAAATCATACGTCTTGTTGCTTTAAAAGAAAATAAGCAAAAAAAGCCGGGTATTAACCGGCTTTTTAGTTGTTTTATTGCTTACTCTGCAGCAGTTTCTTCAACTGGCAGAGTATCCATTTCTGGACGATCGACTAATTCGATGTAAGCCATAGGTGCGTTATCACCTGCACGGAAGCCACACTTCATAATACGAGTGTAACCACCTGGACGCGCGTTGTAACGCGGACCTAGTACATTAAATAACAAACCAACTACTTCTTTATCACGAGTACGAGCAAAAGCTAAACGGCGATTTGCAACGCTGTCATTTTTTGCTAATGTGATCAATGGCTCAATCACACGACGTAACTCTTTCGCTTTTGGCACGGTCGTTTTGATGATTTCGTGCTTCACCAACGAACTTGACATATTACGGAACATTGCCGTACGGTGGCTGCTGTTCCGATTTAATTGACGACCACTCTTACGATGGCGCATGCTCTATTCCTTCTCACTAAACCAGAAACTGGTGTCTGATTAGTCTTTGTTTACCAAACTCGCTGGCGGCCAGTTTTCTAAGCGCATGCCTAGAGATAACCCGCGCGATGCCAACACGTCTTTGATTTCGGTAAGTGACTTTTTACCTAAGTTAGGTGTTTTCAGTAACTCAACTTCGGTACGTTGAACCAGATCACCAATGTACTGTATCTGCTCTGCCTTTAAGCAGTTAGCAGAACGAACTGTTAATTCTAAATCATCGACCGGACGTAACAGAATCGGATCAAATTCCGGTTTCTCTTCGCGTTTTTCCGGCTCGCTCTTATCGCGCAACTCAACGAAGAACTCAAGCTGTTCGGCTAGAATTGTTGCTGCACGGCGGATGGCTTCTTCTGGCTCTACTGTGCCATTAGTTTCCATATCGATAATCAGTTTATCCAAGTCGGTACGCTGCTCTACCCGCGCTGCTTCAACAGTGTAAGCTATACGCTCAACTGGACTGAATGACGCATCAAGTAACAGACGACCAATAGGACGCTCGTCATCTTCAGAGGACAAACGCGCTGATGCAGGAACATAACCGCGACCACGTTCAACTTTAAGGCGCATACTAAATTCAGTATCGCCAGTAAGGTTGCATATTACGTGCTCAGGATTGGTGATAACCACACCGTCGTCATGCTGGATATCTCCAGCAATTACAGGGCCAGCACCTTTTTTCGTCAAAGTCAGCATAACTTCATCTTTGTCTTCCAGGCGAACGGCAAGGCCTTTCAGGTTCAGAAGGATATCGATGATATCTTCCTGTACACCTTCTTTGGCGCTGTACTCATGGAGCACGCCGTCAATTTCTACTTCAGTCACTGCGCAACCTGGCATAGATGACAATAGAATGCGACGTAACGCGTTGCCCAAGGTATGTCCGAAACCGCGCTCTAGTGGTTCCAAAGTAACTTTGGCACGAGTTGGGTTGATTTTTTCGATACCAACTAATCTCGGCTTAAGGAATTCGGTGACAGAACCCTGCATTGTACCCTCTCTTAACATTTAGCTTTACTTAGAGTAAAGCTCGACGATTAACTGTTCGTTGATGTCAGCTGACAAATCTGAACGCTCTGGCTGACGTTTAAATACGCCTTCAAGCTTAGTATTATCAACTTCGATCCAAGTTGGCTTCTCACGTTGGCCAGCTATTTCAAGCGCAGCACCAATACGGGCTTGCTTTTTAGCTTTTTCACGTACAGAAATAACTTGTTCAGGTAATACAGTATGTGATGGAACGTTCACAACGCGACCATTTAACATGATCGATTTGTGACTTACTAACTGACGTGCTTCTGCACGCGTGCTAGCTAAACCCATACGGTATACAACGTTATCGAGACGAGACTCTAATAACGCTAACAAGTTTTCACCTGTATTACCTTTCAAACGAGCAGCTTCCTTATAGTAATTACGGAACTGCTTCTCTAATACGCCGTACATACGACGTACTTTTTGTTTCTCGCGTAATTGTAAACCATAGTCTGACAAACGAGCGCGACGAGCGCCATGTTGGCCAGGTGCTGTGGTTAAATTACACTTGGAATCAATTGCTCTTACGCCGCTTTTCAGGAACAGGTCTGTACCTTCGCGACGACTAAGTTTGAGCTTCGGACCCAAATATCTTGCCATCTTCTTTCTCCAATAATCCGTGAAGCGCTGTAATTACACGCGACGTTTTTTAGGTGGACGACATCCGTTATGAGGGATAGGCGTCACGTCGGTGATATTTGTGATTTTGTAACCAGCGCCATTTAGCGCACGAATCGCTGATTCGCGGCCTGGACCTGGACCATTCACAAACACTTCAAGGTTCTTTACACCATATTCTAACGCGGCAGTACCTGCGCGTTCTGCAGCAACCTGAGCGGCGAATGGAGTAGATTTACGTGAACCACGGAAACCTGAACCACCAGCTGTTGCCCAGCATAATGCATTACCTTGACGATCAGTAATCGTCACGATGGTGTTGTTAAAAGAAGCATGGATATGAGCCATACCGTCAGAAATTTGTTTTTTTACCTTTTTACGGGTACGAACTGGTGCTTTAGCCATGTGTTATACTCCGTCC
Source organism: Rheinheimera salexigens (assembly GCF_001752395.1). NCBI lineage: Bacteria > Pseudomonadati > Pseudomonadota > Gammaproteobacteria > Chromatiales > Chromatiaceae > Rheinheimera > Rheinheimera salexigens. The sequence goes on from NZ_MKEK01000001.1 coordinate 4,061, forward strand.
TATTTCCTAATCGCTTTACGTGGACCTTTCCGGGTACGCGCATTCGTTTTAGTGCGCTGACCACGAACTGGTAAACTGCGACGGTGACGTAAGCCACGGTAACAACCTAAGTCCATCAAGCGTTTAATATTTAACGTAGTTTCACGGCGCAAGTCACCTTCGACGGTGTACTTAGCAACTTCGTCACGAAGCGTATCTAACTGTGCGTCTGTTAACGCCGCAATTTTCATACTTTCTTCGATACCCACTGCAGCTAAAATAGCTTTTGAGCGAGTCTTGCCGATACCATAAACATATGTCAAAGAGATGACAGCATGCTTATTATCGGGGATGTTAATGCCAGCGATACGGGCCACTAACGTTCTCCTATAATGAAATTAAAAGGTGCCAATTTGAAAAGCCCGTAAGGATACTCAAATTGCGCTTATATTGCAAACAATAACCGGGCTAAACTTTTCAGTTCAGCCCGTTTTATTATTTTCTGCTATTAGCCTTGGCGCTGTTTGTGCTTCGGCTCACTGCAAATTACGCGAACTACGCTATTGCGTTTGATCACTTTGCAGTTACGGCAGATCTTCTTAACGGAAGCTCTTACTTTCATAACTTAAACTCCGAAAGTATCTTAACGGCCATAGCCTTTAAGATTTGCCTTTTTAAGGACAGAATCATACTGATGAGACATCAGATGGGTCTGAACCTGTGCCATAAAATCCATAATAACAACAACGATAATCAATAATGATGTCCCGCCAAAGTAGAACTGAACGTCCCATGCTACCATCATGAACTCAGGTACTAAACAGATAAAGGTTATATACAGGGCACCCGCTAAGGTTAACCGTGTCATCACTTTATCAATATATTTTGATGTCTGTTCACCCGGACGAATACCTGGAATGAAAGCGCCAGATTTTTTTAAGTTATCTGCAGTATCACGCGGATTAAATACCAACGCAGTATAGAAGAAACAAAAGAAAATAATAGCTGCTGAGTATAACATCATATACAACGGTTGTCCCGGAGATAATGTTAGTGCTAATTCCTGTAAGAAATTAGCCAGCATGCCTTCACCTGAACCAAACCAGCTGGCAATTGTGCCTGGGAACAGAATAATGCTGGATGCAAAGATCGGTGGTATTACACCAGCCATATTGACCTTTAACGGTAAATGGCTACTTTGCGCTGCAAATACCTGACGGCCTTGCTGACGCTTAGCATAATTAACCACAATACGACGCTGGCCGCGTTCAAAGAACACCACAAACCAAGTTATCGCAATTACAATCACACCGATTGCTACCAACAATAAGAAGTGCAAATCGCCTTGACGTGCCTGCTCTATCGTCTGGCCAATGGCCGACGGGAAGCCCGCAACAATACCGGTAAATATTAGCAACGAGATACCATTACCAATGCCGCGCTCTGTAATTTGCTCACCTAACCACATTAAGAACATGGTACCGGTAACTAAACTAATTACCGCGGTGAAGTAAAATGCAAAACCTGGGCTAATAACTAACCCTGGCATCATGTTTGGTAAGCCAGTAGCAATACCAACAGCCTGTAAGGTAGCAAGTCCTAACGTACCGTAACGTGTCATCTGGTTAATTTTGCGCTTTCCAGCCTCACCTTCTTTTTTCAGCTCTGCTAACGCGGGATGAACCACAGATAACAGTTGCACAATAATTGAAGCTGAGATGTAGGGCATAATACCCAACGCAAACACCGACGCACGTTCAAGTGCACCACCGCTGAACATGTTAAACATTTCAACGATGGTACCTTTTTGCTGCTCGAATAACTGGGCCAGCACGGCGGCGTCAATTCCAGGAATTGGCACAAAGGAGCCTAGTCGAAATACGACTATGGCTATAAGTACAAATAACAGACGAGCTTTTAATTCACTAAAGCTGCCTTTTGCACTTTTTGAGTCCGAACCTGGTTTTGCCATCGCGTACTATCCTTATTATTCTTCGACTTTACCGCCAGCGGCTTCGATCGCTGCACGCGCGCCTTTAGTAGCGCCTAAACCTTTAACGGTTACTGGACGAGAAATCTCACCAGACAGGACTACTTTAGCAAACTTAACATTGCGAGAAATAATGTTAGCTTCCATTAGACTAGCTAAGTCAGCAACATCACCTTTCACATATGCAAGTTCGTGCAAACGAACTTCTGCAGAAACCAATGATTTCTGAGAAGTGAAACCGAACTTAGGTAAGCGTTGTTTCAATGGCATTTGACCGCCTTCGAAACCTGGACGCACTTTACCACCTGAACGTGATTTCAAACCTTTGTGACCACGACCAGCTGTTTTGCCTAAGCCAGAACCGATACCACGGCCTACACGGCGTTTATCTTTTTTTGATCCAGGTGCTGGAGCAATAGTATTTAAAAGCATCTGTTACTCCTCCACTTTAACCATGTAAAACACAGCATTTACCATACCGCGAATTGAAGGGGTATCTTCAACTTCAACAGTATGACCGATGCGGCGTAATCCTAACCCTTTGATTGAAGCCTTGTGCTTCGGTAAACGACCGATGCTAGACTTCAGTTGGGTTACTTTAATTGTTTTCTTAGCCATGGCAGATTACCCCAGAATATCATCAACGCGTAGACCGCGTTTAGCTGCTATTTGTGAAGGCGACTTAACAGACGCCAACGCATTGATAGTAGCGCGAACTACGTTGATTGGGTTAGTTGAGCCGTAACACTTAGAAAGAATGTGATGTACACCAGCAACTTCTAGTACGGCGCGCATTGCACCACCGGCGATTAAGCCTGTACCTTCAGCAGCAGGCTGCATGTATACATTCGAGCCTGAATGCACACCCTTAACTGGGTGGTGCAAAGTGCTACCATTTAACTCAACTTGGGTCATGTTGCGACGTGCTTTTTCCATTGCTTTTTGAATAGCAGCTGGAACTTCACGTGCTTTACCATAACCAAAACCAACGCGACCATTACCGTCACCAACCACTGTTAAAGCAGTAAACGAGAATATACGTCCACCTTTTACTACTTTAGACACGCGGTTTACTGCAACAAGCTTTTCTTGTAAATCAGATTGTTGTTTAGCTTCTTCGTTAGCCATTAGCTACTCCTAGAACTGAAGACCGGCTTCACGCGCCGCGTCAGCTAAAGCTTGTACACGACCATGATACTGAAAACCACTGCGGTCAAAAGCACAAGCAGTTACGCCTTTCGCCACCGCACGTTCAGCAACCGCTTTACCTACAGCTTTTGCAGCATCTACGTTACCAGAGTACTTAATTGACTCTTGGATTGACGCTTCAACAGTAGAAGCAGAGGCAATCACTTCAGCATTTGGTGCGATAAGCTGAGCATAGATGTGACGTGGTGTACGGTGTACAACCAAGCGATTCGCACCTTGTTCGATAATATTTCTGCGAGTGCGTTTGGCACGACGCAGACGAGCAAGTTTCTTATCCATCGTCCTACCTTACTTTTTCTTCGCTTCTTTACGACGCACGTTTTCATTTGCATAGCGCACACCTTTGCCTTTATATGGCTCTGGTTTGCGGTATGCCCGGATGTTAGCGGCAACCTGACCTACTAACTGCTTGTCTGCACCCTTAACCATGACTTCTGTCTGGCTAGGTGTGTCGATAGTGATACCCTCAGGGATCGCGAACACAACTGGGTGAGAAAAACCAAGGCTCAGATTTAATACTTTGCCTTCTGCTTTTGCACGGTAACCAACACCGACTAACTCAAGTTTCTGAGAGAAACCTTCATTAACGCCTGTAATCAGGTTGTTGATTAATGAACGGGCAGTACCCGCTTGCGCATTAGCGTCTACGAAACCTTCGCGAGGCATAGTGCGTAACACACTATCTTCTACGACAATTTCAACCGCAGGGTTAACAGTTAATGTTAACTCGCCGTTTTTGCCCTTAACAGACACTACCTGACCGTTTTGCGTAAATGTTACGCCGGTTGGAATAGTGACTGGGGCCTTAGCAATACGAGACATAGATTATACCTCCGTTACGCTACGTAGCCGATAATTTCGCCACCGATTCCAACCTTGCGCGCGGCACGGTCAGTCATTAGTCCTTTAGAAGTAGACACAATGGCTACCCCTAAACCGCCCATTACTTTTGGTAATTCGCCACGTCTCTTATAGATACGTAGGCTTGGACGACTAACACGATCGATAGTTTCAATTACAGATTTGCCTTGGAAATACTTTAACGTCACTTCCAATTCTGGTTTAACTTCACCAGATACAGCGAAATCGGCGATGTAACCTTCGTCTTTTAATACTTTCGCAATAGACACCTTCAACTTAGAAGATGGCATCTTAACCGCAACTTTATTGGCTGATTGGCCGTTGCGGATGCGAGTAAACATATCTGCTACTGGATCTTGCATACTCATAGCTCGTTACTCCCGTGATTCTTACCAGCTAGCCTTACGAAGGCCAGGAATTTCACCGCGCATCGCCGCTTCACGGATCTTGATCCGGCTCATGCCGAATTTACGAAGATACCCGTGTGGACGACCTGTAACACGACAACGATTACGTTGACGTGCAGGGCTTGAATCACGCGGCAGCGTTTGTAACTTAAGAACAGCTGACCAACGGTCTTCATCAGAAGTCGCTGGATTAGCAATTGCATCTTTAAGTTCAAAACGCTTTGCAGCGAACTTGGCTACCAGTTGTGCACGCTTTGCTTCACGTGCTTTCATTGATTGTTTTGCCATGACCCTACACCTTATTTCTTGAATGGGAAGTTAAATGCAGCAAGTAAAGCATGTCCTTCGTCATCGTTACGCGCTGTAGTTGTAATAGTGATATCTAAACCACGTACTGCATCTACTTTGTCATAGTCGACTTCTGGGAAAATGATTTGCTCACGCACACCCATACTGTAGTTACCACGGCCATCAAATGACTTTGGATTTACACCACGGAAGTCGCGAATACGTGGAATTGCAATAGAGACTAAACGCTCTAAGAATTCCCACATACGATCGCCACGCAGGGTCACTTTTGCGCCAATAGGGTAGCCTTCACGGATTTTAAAACCAGCTACTGATTTACGTGCCTTGGTCACTAATGGCTTTTGGCCAGAGATAGCTGTTAAATCAGCTACCGCGTGTTCAAGGATTTTTTTATCAGCAACTGCTTCACCCACACCCATGTTGAGTGTGATTTTTACAATCCGAGGGACTTGCATGACGCTCGTGTAGCCAAACTGTTTAAACAGTTCTGGGACTACGGTGTCTTTATAAATTTCATGCAGTTTCGCCATCGTATTACTCCAATAGCAATTAAATTACTTCGTTATTCGACTTAAAGAAACGGACTTTTTTGCCGTCTTCAAGGCGGAAACCTACACGATCAGATTTACTCGTTTTAGAGTTAAAGATCGCTACGTTTGAAACATGAATCGAGGCTTCTTTCTCAACGATACCACCTGGTTGATTCAGAGCCGGTACAGGCTTCTGATGTTTTTTAACCAAGTTAACGCCGGAAACATAAACACGACCTTCAGCTACTAATACTTTAGTAACCTTACCGCGCTTACCCTTGTCCTTACCAGTAAGAACAACAACCTCATCATCACGACGGATTTTACTAGCCATGGTGACTCCTTACAGTACTTCTGGTGCCAAAGACACGATCTTCATAAACTTGTCGCCACGAAGTTCGCGAGTTACTGGCCCGAAAATACGTGTGCCGATCGGTTCCAGCTTGCTGTTTAACAACACTGCTGCATTGCGATCAAAACGGATTAAAGAACCGTCTTGACGGCGTACGCCTTTGCGTGTACGCACCACCACTGCATTCAGTACATCACCTTTTTTAACCTTACCGCGCGGAATTGCTTCCTTTACAGTAATTTTGATGACGTCACCAATTGCAGCATAACGGCGATGTGAACCACCTAAGACCTTAATACACATTACGCTGCGCGCGCCGCTGTTGTCTGCGACTTCCAGCATAGATTGCATCTGGATCATCTTAGTGCTCCGCTATTATACTAAATAACTCTTTCGAGCTACGCTTTTTGTTAAAAACCACCCTCCTTACAAAGAGGGCGCGTGATTATAACAGCACTCTTAGCAAAAAGGTAGCGTAAAATAAAAAACGGCTCCGCGTGGAGCCGTTTTTAGTATCTTAATTACTTAAGATGCTGATACGACTACTTCAACCAATGTCCAAGACTTAGTCTTAGAAAGCGGACGGCATTCACGGATTGTGACTTGGTCCCCTTCTTTACATAGATTAGTTTCGTCATGTACGTGCAGCTTGGTAGTACGTTTCATGAATTTACCATAAATTGGGTGCTTCACTGAACGTTCAATCGCAACAACAATAGACTTGTCCATTTTGTCGCTGATTACTTTACCTTGCAGTATACGAATATTTTTTTCTGTCATTACGCACCTGCCTTCTGGGTTAAGATAGTCTTAACGCGCGCGATACTACGACGTACCTGCCTAATTAAATGCGTTTGAGCTTGCTGACCAGTAGCTAATTGCATGCGCAGGTTGAACTGCTCACGTAATAAACCTAATAGTTCAGCGTTTAACTCTTCAACACTTTTATTTTTTAATTCGCTGGCTTTCATCACATTACCGTCCGCGTTACAAAGGTTGTCTTAAATGGTAGCTTCGCCGCTGCTAATGTAAATGCATGACGTGCTAACTCTTCAGACACACCGTCCATTTCATACAGGACTTTGCCAGGTTTAATCTGACATACCCAGTGATCAACAGCACCTTTACCACTACCCATACGTACTTCTAACGGCTTAGAAGTGATTGGCTTGTCTGGGAATACTCGGATCCAGATTTTACCAACACGCTTCACAGCACGTGTCATAGCACGTCGTGCAGATTCAATTTGACGTGAAGTCATTTGTCCACGTTCTACAGATTTCAGTGCATAAGTACCGAAAGATACTTTATCGCCAACCAAGGACAAGCCACGGTTACGACCTTTGTGCACTTTACGAAATTTTGTACGTTTTGGTTGCAACATCGCTCAATACCCCTACTTAGCCTTACGTGCCGGTTTTCTCGGCGCTTTAGGTTGGTTGTTATTGTTGGTGTTGTTAGCGTTGGCATTCAATGGTAGAGCTCCTAAGATCTCACCTTTAAATATCCAAACTTTAACACCAATGATACCGTAAGTAGTTAATGCTTCAGATGTATTGTAGTCGATGTCAGCACGTAAAGTGTGCAGTGGCACTCGGCCTTCGCGGTACCATTCAGTACGTGCGATTTCTGCGCCACCTAAACGGCCGCTAACTTCTACTTTAATACCCTTAGCACCAATACGCATGGCGTTTTGCACGGCGCGCTTCATAGCACGACGAAACATTACGCGACGCTCTAATTGGCTACAGATTGAATCTGCAACTAACTTGGCATCAAGCTCAGGTTTACGTATTTCAGAGATGTTGATCTGTGCAGGTACACCGGCAATTGCCGCTACTTGCTTACGGATTTTCTCAACATCTTCACCTTTTTTACCGATAATCACGCCTGGACGAGCCGTGTGAATAGTCACACGAATGCTCTTAGCTGGGCGCTCAATATCGATCCGGCTTACTGACGCAGCTTTAAGTTCTTTAGTCAGATACTGACGAACTTTAAAGTCACCGTTCAAGAAATCCGGAAAATCTTTCGTATTCGCGAACCAGGTAGAACTCCATGGTTTAGTGATACCTAGGCGAATACCATTAGGATGTACTTTCTGTCCCATTTCTATCTCCTAGTTATCAGCTACAACCACTGTAATGTGGCTATTACGCTTAACGATACGATCAGCACGACCTTTAGCACGAGGTTTAATACGTTTCATTGAAGGAGCTTCATCTACAAAGATGGTCTTCACTTTTAACGTATCAATATCCGCGCCTTCGTTGTGCTCGGCGTTAGCAATGGCTGATAAAAGTACCTTTTTAATTAACTCAGCAGCTTTTTTCGGGCTGTAGGTTAATAAATTCAACGCCTTATCTACTGGCAATCCGCGTACTTGGTCTGCGACCAAGCGTGCTTTTTGTGCAGAAGAACGGGCAAATTTGTGTTTAGCTAATGCTTCCATCATTTACCCCTTAGCGCTTCTTGGCCTTTTTGTCGGCAGTATGACCGCGGTAAGTACGAGTAGGTGCAAATTCACCTAACTTGTGACCAACCATCTCTTCTGAGACAAATACCGGTACATGTTGACGACCATTATGGACAGCGATGGTCAAACCGATCATATCAGGTATGATCATTGAACGACGGCTCCAAGTCTTTATAGGCTTCTTGTCTCCGCTTTCCAACGCTTTCTCTACCTTCTTCAGCAAGTGAAGGTCAATAAATGGACCTTTCTTGAGAGAACGTGGCATGGCAATTCCTCACAAATTATTTATCACGACGACGTACGATAAGTTTATCGGTACGCTTGTTTGAACGAGTCTTGTAGCCCTTCGTCGGTACGCCCCAAGGCGTTACTGGGTGACGACCACCAGATGTTCTACCTTCACCACCACCGTGTGGGTGATCCACTGGGTTCATTACAACACCACGTACGGTAGGACGAATACCACGCCAGCGCATAGCGCCCGCTTTACCGTATTGACGAAGCATGTGTTCAGCGTTACCAATCTCACCGATAGTAGCACGGCAATCTGATAATACTTTACGTACTTCACCACTGCGTAAACGCAGAGTAACGTACAGGCCTTCACGCGCTAAGATCTGGGCAAAAGCACCAGCTGAACGAGCAAGTTGACCACCTTTACCAGGCTTCATTTCGATGTTGTGTACAACCTGACCAACTGGGATGTTGCGCAATGGTAAAGCATTACCTGCTTTAATTGGCGCATCAATACCTGATTGTAGGCTATCGCCTGCTTTCAAGCCCTTAGGTGCAAGGATGTAACGACGCTCACCGTCTGCATATAACATCAACGCGATGTTTGAAGTACGGTTTGGATCGTATTCTAAACGTTCAACTTTGGCTGGAATGCCATCTTTGTTACGTTTAAAGTCAACTAAACGGTAATGTTGTTTATGTCCACCACCGATATGACGGGTAGTGATACGACCGTTATTATTACGACCACCAGTTTTAACTGTCTTTTCTAACAAAGGCGCATAAGGCTTGCCTTTGTGCAGGTCAGGGTTAACCACTTTAATAACGTGGCGACGACCTGGTGACGTAGGTTTACACTTTACAAGTGCCATTTCCTAACTCCTCTTCTTACTCAGCGCCGCCAACGAAATCGATTTCGCTGCCTTCTTTAAGAGTAACGTAAGCTTTTTTCCAATCGCTACGCTTGCCCATACGCGCACCAGTGCGCTTGGTTTTACCCTTAACATTAACAGTACGTACACCAACTACTTCCGTTTCGAACAGTTTTTCAACTGCTGCTTTAACGTCTGCTTTAGTGGCAGTAGTGGCTACTTTGAAAACGACTGTGTTGTGTTGTTCAGCAGACACAGTGCTCTTTTCAGAAACGTGTGGTGCAAGAATAACTTTCAGTAAACGTTCTTCGCGAATCATGCTAACAGCTCCTCAAGTTGTTTAACTGCAGCTGCAGTCATTACCACTTTGTCGAAGGCGATTAAGCTGACCGGGTCGATACCGTGTACGTCACGCACATCAACCTTGTACAGGTTGCGTGCTGATAAGAACAGGTTCTCATCAACTTCGTTAGTCACGATTAACACGTCTTTTAAGTCCATCGATTTTAACTTTGCAGTTAATTCTTTGGTCTTTGGCGTTTCTACGGCGAAATCTTCCACCACAATTAAACGCTCTTGACGTACTAATTCAGACAAGATGCTTTGAATCGCACCACGATACATTTTACGGTTTACTTTTTGGCTGTGATCTTGTGGCTTAGCCGCAAATGTAACACCGCCTCCGCGCCATATTGGGCTACGGATTGTACCAGCACGCGCGCGGCCAGTACCTTTTTGACGCCATGGCTTCTTGCCGCCACCACGTACTTCAGAGCGCGTTAACTGAGCGCGAGTACCCTGACGAGCACCTGCAGCATAAGCAACAACGACCTGGTGTACTAAAGCTTCATTAAACTCACGTCCAAAGGTAGCTTCAGAAACTTCAAGAACGCCTTGAGCGTCTCGTAATGCTAATTCCATCACTTATCTCCTCAGACGTTAGCTTTTTACAGCTGGTTTAACGATAACGTCACCACCGATAGCACCAGGCACTGCGCCTTTTACTAACAGAATGTTACGTTCAGCGTCTACACGAACCACTTCTAGAGACTGTACAGTTACCCGTTCAGCGCCCATGTGGCCAGCCATTTTTTTACCTTTGAATACTTTACCTGGTGATTGGTTTTGACCAATAGAACCTGGTGCACGATGTGATAAAGAGTTACCGTGCGTAGCATCCTGAGTACGGAAGTTCCAGCGCTTAACAGCACCTTGAAATCCCTTACCTTTTGATGTGCCAGACACATCAACTTTTTTCGCTTCAGCGAAAATTTCAACTGTAATTTCGTTGCCAACAACAATGTCAGCACCTTCGTTATCTGTTAGGCGGAATTCCCACAGACCACGACCAGCGTCCACACCAGCTTTTGCAAATTGACCAGCATCTGGTTTGTTCAGGCGGCTTGCCTTCACTGTACCAGCAGTCACTTGCAATGCACTGTAACCGTCAGTTTCTGCTGTCTTAACAGCAGTAACGCGGTTTGGTGTCGCTTCGATTACGGTTACTGGAATTGAAACGCCGTCTTCAGTGAAGATGCGAGTCATTCCCACTTTACGACCGACTAAACCGATAGCCATATCCTAAACCTCTCTATAAACCTGTCTGATTAGCCCAGGCTGATTTGAACGTCAACACCAGCAGGCAAATCTAAGCGCATTAAAGCATCAACAGTTTTTTCTGTTGGCTCAACAATGTCGATTAAACGCTTGTGGGTACGGATTTCGTACTGATCACGCGCATCTTTATTTACGTGAGGTGAAATCAATATAGTGAAACGTTCCTGGCGGGTAGGAAGTGGAATAGGACCACGAACCTGTGCGCCCGTACGCTTAGCTGTGTCAACAATTTCCATTGTTGACTGATCGATCAAACGGTGATCGAACGCTTTCAGACGGATGCGAATCCTTTGACTACTCATAAATCAAAGCCTCAAAGAGCAAAAAGAGCAAAAACAAACACAAGCCAACCTCCAATATGGAAGATGCTTATGCACCAAAGTTACGTTTGCTCCCCAATCGGGAGCACTGTAGGCGTTAAAGGACTCTAAAGTTTCTTTAACGAGCCAGTCAATTTAACTAGACTGGCCGCGCATTATACTGCTTTATAGTAATAACGCAATACTTGGTTATATAATACACTATAAAATATCGTTAAGCTCAAAGCCTATGCCAAAACGCGATACTGATCGATTATAATCGATTAAGCTTTCACCATAGCCGTTAAAGGCTTCAGCATAAAAACGTAGATGGTCATTAAAGGGTATTGAATAAGACAACTTTAATGCACCGCGTTGTTCAGCGCGCAAATTATGCCGCACCATCATCCGCCACGTGGCATCACCTTGTTTATAAGCAGCAGATAATTCAAACCAACCCATATATTCACGAATATCAGGGTTATCATCCCCTTTAGGGTCATCTATTGAAGTTTTTCTGCGTTCGTTAAATCGATACCAGGGTTCAAAATTAATAAATACGTTACCAATAGAGGTTACCCAACTTAATTTTAATCTATTCCAACTACGAGACTCCATACCTGAACGACCATTTGACTGATGCGACAAACTTAAACTAATAATCCGGCTAGCTGCTTCATTAACATTGGCATAATGGGGCAAGGTAAGAATAAATTCAGGCTCATAGTTAGTTTCTCGAAAAGGAGATGAAACTTCGTCATTATAGGCTTGCCAATAGGCTTGTTGAGTAAAGGCAAAAAATAAATAGCCTTTACCATCATAAATTTTGGTCCATAACGGCGTTTTTAAACTGAGTTGAAACTTAGCTTCTATATTATCTGCAGGGGCGATAACGCCATCTTTATCAATTAATGACCTAATGCCGTCTACATAAGTAACCGGCATTAGGTAGTTATTATGATGGGGTAATAAATTAAAGGGGGTATAAGAATCCCACTCTTCGGACTTAAGCCTTTTTTCTAAGGCATCAGCAGCATGCGCTACCGATGACAAGCAGAGGGCTAGTATACATCCTAGCAAAATTCTCATAACGCTCCTTGATAATCAAAATTGGTCAATGGCTATATTATCCATTACTGTTGGAGATTGTTGCAATATCGCAACATAACCGTCAGCTTTTGGCAGAATGCGCTGATAGAAATAAGTAGCCGTTTCAGTTTTAGCGGCAATAAAGTTAGCACTGTGTTTATTACCGTCCAAAGCAAGGCTAGTTTTATACCACATGTAGCCATACAGTATATAAGATACTAAATTAAGAAAATCATAGGCATTGCCATTTTGGCTGCGGCTATCTTGGGTAAGCAACAACGCCAGTATTTGTTCAACTTTAGTAATGTAGGTTAATAATACTGTACTGTGGGTGAATGTATGGCTATTAATTTCGCTACGTATAGTAGCTAATAAAGCGCTAAGTACCTTACCCTGATCAGCAATCACTTTTCTTTGCATAAAATCTAAAGCTTGAATACCGTTTGTACCCTCATAGATTTGGGCAATACGGGCATCACGAACTAATTGCTCCATACCCCACTCTTTAATATAGCCATGACCACCAAAAACTTGCTGTGCTGTTACGCAGGCAGAAAATCCCTGATCGGTCATAAAAGCTTTAGTCACTGGAGTTAATAAGTTAGCTATAGCCGCTGATTGCTGGCAATTATCATATTTAGCTTTATCTAATAATGAAGCAACCCAAGTACCAAAGGTTCTGCCGGCTTCGTTCATGGCTTTAATATTTAATAACATCCTGCGGACATCGGCATGAACGATAATAGGCTCAGCTTTGCTGGCATCTTTTTCTGTTTCACGGCCTTGCAACCGATCTTTAGCGTAAGCTAATGCATTTTGATAGGCACGCTCAGCTGCACCTAAACCTTGGCTGCCCATTGATAAACGCTCATAATTCATCATGGTAAACATACAAGCTAAACCACGATTGGGCTGGCCAATTAGATAACCAACGGCATTATCGAAGTTAAGCACACAGGTTGCTGAGCCATTGATGCCCATTTTATGCTCTATCGAGCCAACAGCAACCCCGTTGCGTACTGTACCATTGTTAGTATTAGTATTGGCGGGTAAATATTTTGGCACGATAAAAAGTGATATACCCCGGCTACCAGCCGGTGCATCAGGTAATTTTGCCAATACTAGATGAACTATATTACTGGTTAAGTCATGTTCGCCAGCAGTAATAAAAATTTTACTGCCATTAAGTTTATAGCTGCCATCATCTTGAGGTTTGGCTGTAGTGCGCATAATACCGAGATCAGTACCAGCATGTGATTCGGTTAAGCACATTGTTGCTGACCATTCACCGCTATATAGCTTAGGTAAATACACTGACTTAATATCTTCACTGGCATGTTGTAATAACGCGACACATGCACCTGCAGTTAAACCCGGATACAACGAAAACGCAATATCAGCACTACAGAGCATTTCGTCAACCATCATTGATAAGGCTTTGGGCATTCCCATGCCACCGTATGCTACATCACCACTAAGTCCGGTCCAACCGCCCTCACATAAACTTTGATAAGCGGCATGATAATGCGCCGGCACTGTTACTTCAGTACCTTGTAAAGTTACACCTTGGTGATCGGCAAGCATAGAGAATGGTGCAATTTGTTGCTCACAAATTTTTGCCGCTTCTTCTACTATCGCTTTGGCAGTATCTGTGTCTAATTGTTGCTGTAATTCACTTTGCTGCTGCCAATAATCATTAAGATGCCAAACATCAAATAGGTTAAAGCAAATATCTTCAATTGGGGCTTGGTATTGACTCATGATCAGGTTCTCATTGAAAGAATGTTGACTAATCATGGCATAGCTGGATTTTTCAAACAAGCGTTTGAATAATTTTTAGCAGTAATTAACATGCTAAGTAAATTGGTTTTAATAGTGGGTTTTACTAGAGGTTTTTATGGGTAATAAAAAAGGCCCCTTACGGAGCCTTTTAGGTATCTACAATACGTTAGCTATTACGCTACGATTTTTGATACTACACCAGCACCTACTGTGCGGCCGCCTTCACGGATGGCGAAGCGTAAACCTTCAGTCATCGCGATTGGACAAATTAATTCAACAACAAACTTCAAGTTGTCACCAGGCATAACCATCTCTACGCCTTCTGGTAATTCTACTGCACCCGTTACGTCTGTAGTACGGAAGTAGAACTGTGGACGATAGCCTTTGAAGAATGGAGTATGACGACCACCTTCTTCTTTTGACAATACGTACACTTCACCTTCAAACTTAGTGTGTGGCTTAATTGAACCTGGCTTAGCTAATACTTGGCCACGCTCTACGTCTTCACGCTTAGTACCACGTAATAACGCACCAATGTTCTCGCCTGCACGACCTTCGTCTAACAGTTTACGGAACATTTCAACACCGGTACAAGTCGTCGCTACTGTGTCTTTGATACCTACGATTTCTACGGTCTCGCCAACTTTAACAATACCCTGCTCTACACGGCCTGTTACTACAGTACCACGACCAGCAATTGAGAATACGTCTTCGATTGGCATGATGAATGGCATATCAATAGCACGTACTGGATCTGGGATATACGTATCTAAGGCATGGCCTAATTCTACGATTTTTGCTTCCCACTCTTCCACGCCTTCTAACGCTTTTAACGCTGAACCGCGGATTACTGGTAAGTCGTCACCTGGGAAGTCGTAGTCTGAAAGTAATTCACGTACTTCCATTTCTACTAATTCTAATAACTCTTCGTCATCTACCATGTCACACTTGTTCATGAACACGATGATGTAAGGAACACCAACTTGACGTGATAACAAGATGTGCTCACGTGTTTGTGGCATTGGACCATCGGTAGACGCTACTACTAAAATAGCACCATCCATCTGCGCAGCACCCGTGATCATGTTTTTAACATAGTCGGCGTGACCTGGGCAGTCTACGTGTGCGTAGTGACGTGCAGGCGTATCATATTCAACGTGTGAAGTGTTGATGGTGATACCACGTGCTTTTTCTTCTGGCGCTTTGTCGATTTGATCAAATGCAAACGCCTTACCGCCGTATGTTTTTGCTAATACGTTGGTGATTGCTGCAGTTAAAGTAGTTTTACCATGGTCGACGTGACCGATAGTGCCTACGTTAACGTGCGGTTTAATACGTTCAAATTTAGCCTTAGCCATGAATAGACCCTTCTTTATTTAAATGCGGCCTGCCTAAGCAGGCCAAACTAAGTTAATCCGCTTTACGCGCTGCGATAATCGTTTCAGTTACGTTGTTTGGAGCTTCTTGGTAGTTCAATGGTTCCATTGAATACGAAGCACGACCTTGGCTCAATGAGCGCATATTGGTCGCATAACCAAACATCTCTGATAAAGGTACGTGTGCATCAACGATTTTAATGCCACCAGGGGCATCTTCCATACCATTGATCATACCGCGACGACGGTTTAAGTCACCAACGATATCACCCATAAACTCTTCTGGAGTTACAACTTCAACTTTCATAATTGGCTCAAGAATAACTGGCTTCGCTTGAAGCGCGCCTTTCTTAAAGCCCATTGAACCTGCTATTTTAAACGCCATTTCGTTAGAGTCGACATCATGATATGAACCGTCGAATACCGTTACTTTAACGTCGATAACCGGGTATCCAGCAAGAACACCATTTTTCATCTGTTCTTGAACACCCTTGTCAATTGCCGGGATGTATTCTTTTGGAATAACACCACCCACAACTGCGTTAACAAACGAGTAACCCGCGCCTTCTTCTTGCGGCTCGATTTTTAACCAACAATGACCAAACTGACCACGACCACCAGACTGACGAACAAACTTACCTTCAACTTCGGTAGCTTGACGTAACGTCTCGCGGTAAGAAACTTGTGGTTTACCCACGTTAGCTTCTACTTTAAATTCACGTTTCATACGATCAACGATGATATCAAGGTGTAACTCACCCATACCAGAGATGATAGTTTGACCCGTTTCTTCATCAGTATGTACGCGGAAAGATGGATCTTCTGCAGATAGTTTACCTAGTGCAATACCCATTTTTTCTTGGTCAGCTTTAGTTTTCGGTTCAACAGCAACAGAAATTACTGGCTCTGGAAATTCCATACGCTCTAATGTAATAATGTTGTTTAGATCACACAATGTGTCACCCGTTGTAACGTCTTTAAAACCGATACCAGCCGCGATATCACCAGCTAAAACTTCTTTAATTTCTTCACGGCTATTAGCATGCATCTGTACGATACGACCAATACGTTCTTTTTTCATTTTTACCGGGTTGTAAACTGTATCACCTGAACGGATGATGCCTGAATACACACGGAAGAATGTTAACGTACCAACGAACGGGTCAGTAGCAATTTTAAAGGCTAAAGCTGCAAATGGTTCATCATCAGAAGAATGACGCTCACCTGAAGTTTCATCTTCATGAATACCCATGATAGGCTTAACTTCAGTAGGTGATGGCAAGAAATAAATTACGTTGTCCAACATGGCCTGCACACCTTTATTTTTAAAAGATGAACCACATTGCACTAATACTACTTCGTTACGTAAAGTTAAATCGCGCAGCGCTTTACGAATTTCTTCTTCGCTGAACTCTCCACCTTCAAGATAACGTTCCATCAACTCTTCGCTAGCTTCTGCCGCTGCTTCGATCATGTTTTGACGCCATTCATTACATTCTTCCAGCATATCTGCTGGAATATCTTCGTAATGGAATGTCATACCATGGTCTTCCATATTCCAGTTGATCGCTTTCATTTTGATAAGGTCAACAACACCTTCAAAATCATCTTCAGCGCCAATTGGTAATTGGATTGGTACGATTGTGCTATTTAAGCGTGTTCTGGCTTGCTTCACTACGCGTAAAAAGTTGGCACCAGTACGGTCCATCTTGTTTACGTAGATCATGCGTGGTACTTCATACTTGTTTGCTTGACGCCAAACAGTCTCAGTCTGTGGTTGAACACCAGACGAGCCACAAAGTACAACTACAGCAGCATCAAGTACACGTAATGAACGCTCTACTTCTACTGTAAAGTCTACGTGACCTGGAGTGTCAATAAGGTTAATACGGTGAGTATCAAACTGCTTTGACATACCAGCCCAAAAGGTAGTAGTTGCAGCTGACGTGATAGTAATACCACGTTCCTGCTCCTGCTCCATCCAGTCCATGGTCGCAGCACCATCATGTACTTCACCGATCTTATGTGAGCGCCCAGTATAAAAAATAATGCGTTCGCTTGTGGTTGTTTTGCCAGCATCAACGTGAGCTACAATACCAATGTTGCGATAGCGTTCTATTGGGGTTATACGTGCCACAATAATATCCTCTTATTAACGATGTGCTTACCAGCGGAAATGGGCAAATGCTTTGTTTGCATCAGCCATACGGTGCACGTCTTCACGCTTCTTAACCGCAGAACCTTTGTTATCAAGAGCATCAAGCATTTCACCAGCTAAACGCTGTGCCATTGATTTCTCACCACGTTTACGAGCAGCTTCAACTAACCAGCGCATTGCAAGCGCGTTGCGGCGTATTGGACGTACTTCAACCGGTACTTGGTAAGTAGAACCACCCACACGGCGAGATTTAACTTCGACCGTTGGGCGAATATTGTCCAGAGCAACTTCAAAAATGTCTAAATGTTCTTTTTTAGACTTAGCAACTGCATACTCTAATGCGCCGTATACTATTGATTCAGCTGTAGATTTTTTTCCGTCGACCATAACGACGTTTACAAATTTGGCAAGTAATTCACTTCCGAACTTAGGATCTGGAAGGATTTTACGTTGTCCGATGACGCGTCTTCTTGGCATTCGTAACTCCGATTGCTTCAGGTGATTCCAAAACTTTTAATACATTAAAGGAAAAAAAGTTGTTTAGTTTGGCCTTACTAACGGAGTACCGTTATTTCTTAGGCCGCTTGGCGCCGTATTTAGAACGGCCTTGTTTACGATCTTTTACGCCAGCACAGTCTAATGTGCCGCGTACGGTGTGGTAACGCACACCTGGCAGGTCTTTTACCCGGCCACCGCGAATAAGCACAACGCTGTGCTCTTGCAAGTTATGGCCTTCACCACCGATATAAGAAGATACTTCGAATCCGTTTGTTAAACGAACACGACAAACTTTACGTAATGCAGAGTTTGGCTTCTTAGGTGTAGTGGTGTAAACACGGGTACAAACACCACGCTTCTGCGGGCAAGCTTCTAGCGCAGGCACGGCGCTCTTGGCTACCTTCTGGCTGCGCGGCTTACGCACTAGCTGGTTGATTGTTGCCATTAAATACTCCTGGTTAAATAATACCCAATAAACGTGAAAATTCCGCCCTCAAAAATGAGGTCGCGGAATTCTAATGGTCAAGCTTTGACCTGTCAAGCCCGAAAGCTAATTGCTGCTAATTTAAGCAGCAATTAACCTCGACACTTGTATTACTCGTCTTTACCAGATAAGTCCATATTTAGCGCATCAGACAAGGCCTGCTCCGCTACTTCTGCACTCATTACTGGTTCAACGCTTCCGCCATTGGCAATACGTTGCTTTTCGCGAGCACGGTTTTGATGGAATGCAAAACCGGTACCTGCTGGAATCAACCTACCAACAATAACGTTTTCTTTCAGACCGCGCAGTTCATCCTTTTTACCGCCAACGGCAGCTTCAGTCAGAACGCGAGTTGTCTCTTGGAACGATGCTGCCGATATAAATGAATCTGTCGACAACGAAGCTTTGGTAATACCCAGTAAAGCACGTTCGTACTTCGCTGGAATTTTACCTGCGGCTTCTAGCTCACGGTTAGCAATGTTAACACGTGCAACTTCAGCTTGTTCGCCTTCCAAGAATTCACTATCGCCAGGGTGAATAATCAAACACTTACGCAACATTTGACGAATAATCGTTTCGATGTGCTTATCGTTGATTTTAACACCTTGTAAACGATATACGTCTTGTACTTCGTTAACAATGTAGCTAGCAACATGGTGGATACCACGTAAACGTAAAATATCGTGAGCTGACTCAGGACCTTCAGAGATCACCTCGCCTTTTTCAATTCGCTCACCTTCAAATACGTTAACCTGACGCCACATATGGATCATTTCTTCGTAAACATCACCCTCATCTGGGGTAATTAATAAGCGACGTTTACTTTTGGTTTCTTTACCAAAACTTATAGTACCTGAGATTTCAGCTAAAATAGCTGGATCTTTTGGCTTACGAGCTTCGAATAAGTCAGCAACCCGTGGTAAACCACCGGTGATATCCCGTGTTTTCGAGCTTTCTTGCGGAATACGCGCTAATACTTCACCCGCCGCTACTGCTCCACCATCACTAACTTCAATTGAAGCAAAGCTTGGTAAACGAATTTCTTGTAGCGTACCGTCGTCCATAGCTAAAATTAGTTTTGGCTCTTTCGCATTCGCTTTGGCCAAATCTTTTACTACAGTACGGGTTAAACCAGTTAAATCGTCTTGTTGAACTTCAGTGTTACTGTCATCAACATCGCTGTGAGTTACCTGCGCACCACGTTCAAGAATGATTGGGTGTGAATGCGGATCCCAGCTTGCAACAATTTGTCCTGACGTGATTTTAGCATTGTCGTCCGTTGATAAAACTGAACCGTAAGGTAGTTTATAACGTTCTTTTTCCCGACCTAGCTCATCAATTACTGTCACTTCAGCTGAACGTGAAGTGATAACAATTTTGTTTTCAGAGTTACGCACAAACTTGGCATTTTGCAGTTTTAACGTACCGGCATTTTTAACCTGAACGCTGTTTTCTGCTGATGCTCTTGATGCCGCACCACCGATGTGGAAGGTACGCATGGTTAACTGTGTACCTGGCTCACCGATTGATTGTGCTGCAATAACACCGACAGCTTCACCAGCATTAATCAAGTGACCACGAGCTAAATCACGACCATAACACTTGGCACACACACCAAAGTCTGTTTGACAAGTGATTACAGAACGTACGTGCACTTCATCAATAGAGTGTTGCTCTAAAGTGTCACACAAGGCTTCATCAAGCATGGTACCGTCTTCTACTAAGACTTCACCACTAGCAGGAACAGTTACGTTACCAATGACGACTCGACCTAATACGCGCTCACGTAGCCCTTCTACAACGTCACCACCTTCGATAAGCGGTTTCATTACAATACCGTGCTCTGAACCACAGTCGAATTCTGTTACCACTAAATCTTGTGCAACATCCACTAGACGACGTGTTAAGTAACCCGAGTTTGCTGTTTTTAATGCCGTATCGGCCAAACCTTTACGCGCACCGTGAGTAGAGATAAAGTACTGTAATACACTTAAGCCTTCACGGAAGTTAGCGGTAATAGGCGTTTCGATGATTGAACCATCTGGTTTAGCCATCAAACCACGCATTGCTGCTAACTGACGGATCTGAGCTGGTGAGCCCCGAGCGCCTGAATCGGCCATCATATAAACTGAGTTAAATGATTTTTGCTGTACAGTATTGCCGTCGCGATCTACTACGTTTTCAACTGCTAAGTTTTCCATCATCGATTTAGATAATGTCTCGTTAGCCGTTGACCAAATATCGATAACTTTATTGTATTTTTCACCTGCGGTAACAAGACCTTGTTGGAACTGATCTTGTATTTCAGCTACTTCAGCTTCTGCAGCGTCGATAATGGTTGTTTTCGTATCTGGGATAACCAGATCGTTAATACCAACCGATACACCTGACAACATTGCATAATGGAAGCCGGTATACATGATTTGGTCAGCAAGGATAACAGTTTGTTTTAAACCGATACGACGATAAGCGCCGTTTAACAGTTTAGAAATCTGCTTTTTACCCATTGCTTCGTTAACGCTTTCAAATGCTAAACCTTCAGGCAAAATTGAATATAAAATTGCCCGACCAACGGTAGTATCACGTACTGCTGTGGTTTCTGTACGGGTACCATCTTCAGCTATTTCAACTTCAGTGATACGCACTTTAACTTTAGCATGCAAGCTGGTGACATCAGCACGGAAAGCTTTTTCGGCTTCCTTAGCGCTTTTGAACATCATGCCTTCGCCTTTAGCATTGATTGCATCACGCGTCATATAGTACAAGCCTAATACAACGTCTTGTGAAGGAACAATGATTGGTTCGCCGTTTGCAGGTGATAACACGTTGTTTGTTGACATCATCAAGGCACGTGCTTCTAACTGTGCTTCAATTGTCAATGGAACGTGTACCGCCATTTGGTCACCATCGAAGTCGGCGTTATAAGCCGCACACACCAATGGGTGCAATTGAATAGCCTTACCTTCGATAAGTACTGGTTCAAATGCTTGAATACCTAAACGGTGCAATGTAGGCGCGCGGTTTAATAATACCGGGTGTTCACGAATCACTTCGTCTAACACGTCCCATACTGCAGCTTCTTCACGTTCAACCATTTTCTTAGCAGCTTTAATGGTGGTCGCTAAACCACGCATTTCTAACTTGCCGTAAATAAACGGTTTAAATAGCTCTAATGCCATTTTCTTTGGTAAACCACACTGGTGTAAACGCAATGTAGGACCAACAACGATTACAGAACGTCCTGAGTAGTCAACACGCTTACCTAGTAAGTTCTGACGGAAACGACCTTGCTTACCTTTGATCATATCGGCCAAAGATTTTAAAGGACGCTTGTTAGAGCCGGTAATAGCACGACCACGACGACCGTTATCTAATAACGCATCAACCGCTTCTTGTAACATACGTTTTTCGTTACGCACGATAATATCAGGCGCAGACAAGTCTAATAAACGTTTTAAACGGTTATTACGGTTGATAACACGACGATATAAATCGTTTAAGTCAGAGGTAGCAAAACGACCACCATCTAGTGGTACTAATGGACGTAAATCTGGTGGTAACACCGGAAGTACTGTCATAATCATCCACTCTGGCTTATTACCAGAGGTGAAGAAAGCTTCCATTAACTTTAAACGTTTACTGATCTTTTTACGCTTGGTTTCAGAGTTAATAGTCGGTAACTCTTCACGCATTTGCTTAATTTCGACCGCTAAGTCTAAGCCTTTTAAGATATCTAGTACGGCTTCCGCACCCATCTTGGCTTCAAACTCGTCACCATGTTCTTCTAATACATCAAGATACTCTTCTTCCGTTAGCATCTGACGACGCTCTAAAGAAGTCATACCTGGTTCAGTAACAACATAGCTTTCAAAATATAATACGCGCTCGATATCACGTAATGTCATATCAAGTAATAAACCAATACGGCTAGGTAATGATTTTAAAAACCAAATATGTGCCGTTGGGCTAGCAAGGTCAATGTGACCCATGCGCTCACGACGTACTTTGGTCAGCGTGACTTCAACACCACACTTTTCACAAATTACACCACGGTGCTTTAAACGTTTATATTTTCCACATAAACATTCATAGTCTTTAACCGGGCCAAAGATACGAGCACAGAACAAACCGTCACGCTCTGGTTTAAAGGTACGGTAGTTAATCGTTTCTGGCTTCTTTACTTCACCAAATGACCACGAGCGGATCATATCTGGTGAAGATAAACCGATACGGATAACATCAAACTCTTCGTTCTTAGTTTGTTGTTTCAGAAACTTTAATAAGTCTTTCACCTTAGCTCTCCTGTAAGAGGTAAACCGGAATGGGGCAGAAATCTGCCCCCCAACTCAAGGTCGGTTTATTCCTCTTCCAATTCGATGTTAATACCAAGCGAACGGATCTCTTTCATTAATACGTTGAAAGATTCTGGCATGCCAGGTTCCATTCTGTGGTCACCATCTACGATGTTTTTATACATCTTAGTACGGCCATTGACGTCGTCTGATTTCACTGTCAGCATTTCTTGCAACGTATACGCTGCGCCATATGCTTCAAGTGCCCACACTTCCATCTCACCGAAACGCTGACCACCGAACTGTGCTTTACCGCCCAGAGGTTGTTGCGTTACTAAGCTGTATGAACCAGTAGAACGAGCGTGCATTTTGTCGTCTACTAAGTGGTTCAGTTTCAGCATATACATGTAACCTACGGTTACTTTACGCTCGAAACTATTACCAGTACGGCCATCATACAAGGTGATTTGACCACTTGATGGTAAATCGCCAAGCTCAAGCAGTTGTTTAATCTCAGCTTCTGTCGCGCCATCGAATACTGGTGTTGCCACCGGTAAACCTGCACGTAAGTTCTGAGCTAAACGACGTACTTCATCATCAGTGAAGCTTGCAATATCAACGCTTTGACGTGATTCACCTAAAGCATATACTTTAGTTAAGAACTCACGGATCTCAGCCACTTCTTTGTACTCTTTGATCATGGCGTCAATTTTGTCACCAATACCACGAGCCGCTAAGCCTAAGTGTGTTTCTAAGATCTGACCAATGTTCATCCGCGATGGTACACCCAGCGGGTTCAACACGATTTCAACCGGCTTGCCGTGTTCATCGTATGGCATATCTTCAACAGGCACGATAGTAGAGATTACACCCTTATTACCGTGACGGCCGGCCATTTTATCACCTGGCTGGATACTACGTTTTACGGCTAAGTAAACTTTAACGATTTTAAGCACGCCAGGAGCAAGATCATCACCTTGGGTGATTTTGCGACGCTTAGCTTCAAATTTCTTATCGTATTCAACGCGAATTTCTTCGAATTGAGTCGCTAACTGCTCTAAGTCACTTTGTTTTTCTTCATCGCTTAAGCTCTGATTAAACAAATTGTCACCTTTTAAGGTGTTAAGCATCGCACGGTCTAAACCGGTTTGCTCAAGCAGGTTACGAGCACGATTACAAATGCCAGCTTCTAGAATACGGAATTCTTCGTTAAGGTCTTTTTTGGCCTGTCTTACTTCCATCTCTTCGATTTCACGTGCACGCTTGTCTTTTTCAAGACCATCGCGAGTGAAAACTTGGACGTCAATAATAGTACCTGATACTGAGTTAGGCACACGTAAAGAAGAGTCTTTAACATCAGACGCTTTTTCACCAAAGATTGCTCGTAGCAGTTTCTCTTCTGGTGTTAACTGGCTTTCACCTTTAGGTGTCACCTTACCAACCAGAATATCGCCACCTTTAACTTCGGCACCAATGTAAACAATACCTGACTCGTCTAACTTAGACAGTGCAGATTCACCTACGTTTGGAATATCAGCCGTTATTTCTTCAGAGCCAAGTTTGGTATCACGTGAGATACAGCTTAATTCTTGAATGTGAATAGTGGTTAAACGATCTTCTTGTACTAAGCGCTCTGATAATAAAATCGAGTCTTCGAAGTTGTAACCATTCCACGGCATAAAGGCGACACGTAAATTCTGACCTAACGCCAATTCACCTAAATCGGTAGATGGGCCATCAGCAAGTACGTCACCACGCTCAATAGGTTCACCATGATTAACGCAAGGACGTTGGTTAATACAGGTGTTTTGGTTTGAACGGGTATATTTAGTCAGGGTATAGATATCTATGCCCGCTTCGCCTGCAATAGTTTCGTCTTCGTTAACTTTGATAACAATACGGCTAGCGTCGACATAGTCGATAACACCACCACGTTTCGCTACCACGGTTACGCCCGAGTCTTTAGCCACAACGCGCTCAATACCGGTACCGACTAACGGCTTATCAGCACGTAAGGTTGGTACAGCTTGGCGTTGCATGTTCGCACCCATCAAGGCACGGTTAGCATCATCGTGCTCTAAGAACGGTATCAATGCGGCAGCAACAGATACGATTTGTTGCGGTGCAACATCCATATACTGTACTTTGTCTGCAGGCATTAACGTGGTTTCGTTTTTATAACGACACGGTACCAATTCTTCAGTTAAACGATTTTCAGCACTAATTTCAGCGTTGGCCTGTGCAATAACGAAGTTACCTTCTTCGATAGCAGATAAGTAATCTACATCATCAGTAACTACACCGTTATCGATACGACGATATGGCGTTTCTAAGAAACCATATTCGTTGGTTTGGGCAAACATTGATAAAGAGTTAATTAAACCGATGTTTGGACCTTCAGGCGTTTCGATAGGACATACACGACCATAGTGAGTAGCATGAACGTCACGTACTTCAAAACCAGCACGCTCACGTGTTAAGCCGCCTGGGCCAAGCGCCGAGATACGACGTTTGTGCGTCACTTCTGATAACGGGTTATTTTGGTCCATAAACTGAGACAGTTGGCTTGAACCAAAGAACTCTTTAACCGCTGCTGAAATAGGCTTAGCATTAATTAAGTCCTGTGGCATAACCGCATCTAAATCACCTAACGATAGGCGTTCTTTAACTGCGCGCTCAACACGAACTAAACCAACACGGAATTGGTTCTCTGCCATTTCACCAACTGAACGAATACGACGGTTACCTAAGTGGTCTATATCATCCACTTCACCGTGTCCGTTACGGATATCGATAAGCACTTTCATTACCGCTAAAATATCTTCTTTGCTTAAGATACCGGCGCCAATATTGTCTTCAAAGTCTACCCGACGGTTAAACTTCATCCGACCTACTGTTGATAAGTCATAACGATCGTCAGAGAAAAATAAATTTGTGAATAATGTTTCAGCCGCATCGCGCGTTGGTGGTTCACCAGGACGCATCATACGGTAGATTTCAACAAGCGCTTCCATCTTGTTGCTACTTGGATCAATACGAATTGTCTCAGAGACATAAGCACCGTGATCTAAGTCATTAATATACAGTGTTTCAAAACTATCATAACCGGCAGTAGCCAGTGTTGCTAACAGCTCCAATGTGAGCTCTGCGTTCGCCTCGGCAATAATCTCTCCGGTTGAACGGTCAGCGTAATTTTTTGACAAGACACGGCCAACTACGTACTCATGTGGTACTTCCATCATGGTCATGCCAGTTTTTTCTAGCTGACGCACATGGCGGGCGGTGATACGGCGACCTTGTTCTACGATAATTTCGCCATCATTGTCTTTAATATCGAATGCAGCAGTTTCACCGCGCAGACGATTAGCAATCACTGCCATAAGCAGTTTGCCATCTTTAATTTCGAACTTAGTGCTTTCAAAGAAAGTTTCTAAGATTTCTTCAGTACTTAATTCTAATGCACGCAATAAGATCGTAGCCGGTAATTTACGGCGACGGTCGATACGGACAAATAAATTATCTTTGGCGTCAAATTCAAAGTCTAACCAAGAACCACGGTAAGGAATAACGCGAGCGTTATACAACACTTTACCTGATGAGTGAGTTTTGCCTCGGTCATGATCAAAGAACACACCTGGACTACGGTGTAGCTGAGAAACGATAACACGTTCAGTACCGTTAATGACAAAAGTACCATTCTCAGTCATTAGCGGGATTTCACCCATGTAAACTTCTTGCTCACGAATGTCTTTAATCGTACCTGGTGCTGCTTCTCTGTCATAAATAACCATACGCAGCTTAACGCGTAATGGCGCTGAGTATGTGACACCGCGGATCTGACATTCTTTTACATCAAATACGGGCTCCCCAATACGGTAGCTAACGTACTGCAATTCCGCGCTACCCGAGTAGCTTTTAATTGGGAAAACAGAACGGAATGCGGCTTCTAAGCCGTAGCCACCTTCCGGATCTGGCTCGATAAATTTGCTGAAAGATTCAATCTGAATCGACAACAGGTATGGCACATCCAGAACTTCCGGACGCTTGCCGAAGTCCTTACGGATACGTTTCTTCTCAGAATAAGAATAAGTCATGGGGTTCCTCAGCTTGCTGATTTTTTTCCCGACATCCATTATTGGATGTAATTGATACCAGCCATGGTAGCAACGGGGTGGGGAAATCATTGTCCCACAGCGCAAAAAGGCCGGTGATTAATTCATCACCAGCCCAGCCTACATCTCAGGCAAACAATCCAGTATAAGCCGGATTATTTAACTTCAACAGAGGCACCAGCTTCTTCAAGAATTTTCTTAAGTTCTGCTGCTTCGTCTTTAGAAACGCCTTCTTTGATAACAGCTGGAGCTGATTCAACTAAGTCTTTCGCTTCTTTCAGACCTAAACCTGTAGCGCCACGAACAGCTTTGATTACTGACACTTTATTTGCGCCAATACCAGCTAACACTACGTTAAACTCTGTTTGTTCTTCAACAGCAGCCGCTGGACCTGCAGCAGAAGCTACAGCAGCAGAGGCAGAAACGCCGAATTTTTCTTCCATTGCAGATACTAATTCAACTACATCCATTACAGACATTGCTGCGATAGCATCTAAGATTTGATCTTTAGTCACTGACATTGCTCAGATCCCTAAATTAGGGGACGAATCCCGATTAAACTTTACTATCAAACCAAACGTATTATTACGCGGCTTGCTCTTGTTTTTGGTCGCGAACCGCGGCAATTGTACGTACAAGTTTGCCGGCTGCTGCCTCTTTCATTGTGCTCATCAAGCGTGCAATAGCTTCGTCGTATGTTGGTAACGATGCTAGCAACTCGATATCCACTGTATCACCGCTGAAAGCTGCACCTTTAAGCTCAAAGTCTTTGTTCTCTTTAGCGAATTCTTTAAAAATTCGCGCTGCAGCACCTGGGTGCTCTGAAGAGAACGCAATTAACGTTGGGCCTACAAATACATCTTTCAGACACTCGAAGTCAGTGCCTTCTACTGCACGGCGTACTAATGTATTACGGACAACTTTCATCCATACACCAGCTTCACGCGCTTGCTTGCGCAGCGCAGAAATTTTGCCTACAGTGACACCACGAGCGTCTGCGACTACCGCAGATAAAGCACCTTTGGCAGCTTCCTGGACTTCAGCAACAATTGCTTTTTTGTCTTCAAGCTTAATAGCCATTGGCTCTTAACTCCTGGTTCATCTGGACATTATTGTCCAGTTTCCTACACATCGCCTTATGTTGCCATAAGGCGCGCGATTTACGGTGAGGCCAGAAGGAATCTAATTCTTCCTGGGGTCTGCACCGTCTGCGTAGGTTGTTATTTTAAGCCATAAAATTTTTATGGCACCTACGGTCTTGGACGGAAAACGCAGCCTAAACTGCATTTTCTACCCTAAAAAATGAGCGCAAGATTATAAAACAACCACTGCGCCCTGTAAAGCACTAACGATTAAACCGTAGCAGTTAATGATGCTTGGTTTAATGTTAAGCCTGCACCATGTGTAGATGAAATGGTAACTTTCTTGATGAAAACACCTTTAGCTACAGATGGTTTAGCACGCTTTAATGCTACTAATAATGATTCTAAGTTCTCTCTTAAATGATCGCTTTCGAAATCAATTTTACCGATGGTAGTATGGATAATACCATTCTTATCATTGCGGTAACGAACTTGACCAGCTTTAGCATTTTTAACAGCTTCAGCAACATTAGCAGTCACAGTGCCAGTTTTTGGATTTGGCATTAAACCACGTGGGCCTAAGATTTGACCTAACATACCAACAACGCGCATTGCGTCTGGTGATGCGATAACAACGTCAAAATCCATTACGCCTTTTTTCACTTGCTCTGCTAAATCTTCCATACCAACAATGTCAGCACCGGCAGCTTTAGCGGCTTCAGCGTTTGCGCCTTGAGTAAATACTGCAACACGAACGGTACGGCCAGTACCGTGAGGTAACACAGTAGCACCACGAACGTTTTGATCAGATTTACGCGCGTCAATACCAAGATTAACGGCTACGTCAATACTTTCTAAAAACTTACCAGCTGTTAGCTCTTTTAATAAAGCTACGGCTTCGTTGATGTCGTATTCACGAGTCGAATCTACTTTAGAGCGGATTAACTTTGCACGTTTTGTTAACTTAGCCATCGATTAACCCTCCACCTCTAAACCCATTGAACGTGCAGTACCTTCAATAGTACGTACTGCTGCTGCATGATCCGCTGCTGTTAAGTCTGGTTGCTTAATCTTTATGATTTCATCAACCTGAGCTGCAGAGATCTTGCCCACTTTCTGGGTATTTGGACGGCCTGAACCGCTTTTTAAACCAGCTGCTTTTAATAATAAAAACGCTGCTGGTGGAGTACGTGTTTCGAACGTGAAAGAACGATCGCTATATACAGTAATAACTACTGGGATTGGCATTCCTTTTTCAAGGCTTTCTGTACGAGCATTAAAGCCTTTACAGAATTCCATGATATTCACACCGTGTTGACCCAATGCTGGACCAACTGGTGGCGACGGATTAGCCATACCAGCTTTTACCTGCAATTTAATAAGTGCAGTTACTTTCTTTGCCATGTTTCACCTCTGTTTTAGGGTCTAAGCCTTGTAAATGCGAGGACAATTACTCAAGCGGCTCCCCAACGTTAAAAAGGGCGCTGATTATATTTTAATCAGCGCCCGCTTACAATCTTTAATTACGCTTTTTCTACCTGACCAAACTCAAGCTCGACCGGTGTAGAACGGCCAAAAATAAGTACGGATACTTTAACTCGACTTTTATCATAATCGACTTCTTCAACTACGCCGTTAAAGTCAGCAAATGGACCTTCAGTAACACGTACCACTTCACCGGTTTCAAATAATGTTTTCGGTTTCGGCTTATCAGCATTATCTTCAAGACGATTTAAGATAGTCATGGCTTCTTTTTCAGAAATAGGCGCTGGACGATCTGATGTGCCACCAATAAAACCTAAGACGCGCGGTACACTTTTCACTAAATGCCATGCTTCTTCACACATTTCCATTTGTACTAATACATAACCAGGGAAGAATTTGCGTTCAGATTTACGCTTTTGGCCTGCGCGCATCTCGATAACTTCTTCAGTGGGCACTAGTACATCACCAAACATTTCTTCCATTTGGTTAATACGAATATGTTCACGCAATGTAGTTGCAACCCGCTGCTCATAGCCAGAAAAGGCTTGTACCACATACCAACGCATCTTTTCTGCCATGTCTTAAATCCCCAATCCAGTTAAAAATGATACAATTCGCATTAAGATGGCGTCTAAACCCCACAGCAACAAACCCATAATAAGTGTGGCAATCAAAACCACTATTGTTGTTTGCATCGTTTCTTGCCGTGTTGGCCACACTACTTTACGTACTTCTGTACGTGCTTCTTTAGCGAAATTAATAAAGGTTTTGCCTTTGTGCGTTTGACCTGCAACCACACCCGCGATAATAACCAGCACGACAACGGCGATAGCACGTTCTAACGCAGATAATTCATATACATAATTACCTACAACGGCCGCAGCTAAAATTGCAAACACCAACAACCATTTAACTAATTCAATTCCACTTTTTGGGGTTTCACTTGCTGCGCTCATGCTTCGACTCACTTCACTTGACTTGCTAAAAGCAACTAAATACCAGATGTAGATTTTTCTACACCAAAAAAAGTTGGCAGGGGCGGAGGGATTCGAACCCCCAACCATCGGTTTTGGAGACCGCTGTTCTACCAATTGGAACTACGCCCCTACAAGATTCTATTTCTAGACTACTTCTCGATATTAACACCGAGTTTTTAATAGCCGCTCATTATACTGTCTACACAGACTAACACAAGCACAGCATCCGTTTATTGCAAACAGTTTTTACTTTTTTTCGGTTCATCCCAACTGTAGCCAATAAAAAAGGCCCCTTACGGAGCCTTTTAGGTATCTACAATACGTTAGCTATTACGCTACGATTTTTGATACTACACCAGCACCTACTGTGCGGCCGCCTTCACGGATGGCGAAGCGTAAACCTTCAGTCATCGCGATTGGACAAATTAATTCAACAACAAACTTCAAGTTGTCACCAGGCATAACCATCTCTACGCCTTCTGGTAATTCTACTGCACCCGTTACGTCTGTAGTACGGAAGTAGAACTGTGGACGATAGCCTTTGAAGAATGGAGTATGACGACCACCTTCTTCTTTTGACAATACGTACACTTCACCTTCAAACTTAGTGTGTGGCTTAATTGAACCTGGCTTAGCTAATACTTGGCCACGCTCTACGTCTTCACGCTTAGTACCACGTAATAACGCACCAATGTTCTCGCCTGCACGACCTTCGTCTAACAGTTTACGGAACATTTCAACACCGGTACAAGTCGTCGCTACTGTGTCTTTGATACCTACGATTTCTACGGTCTCGCCAACTTTAACAATACCCTGCTCTACACGGCCTGTTACTACAGTACCACGACCAGCAATTGAGAATACGTCTTCGATTGGCATGATGAATGGCATATCAATAGCACGTACTGGATCTGGGATATACGTATCTAAGGCATGGCCTAATTCTACGATTTTTGCTTCCCACTCTTCCACGCCTTCTAACGCTTTTAACGCTGAACCGCGGATTACTGGTAAGTCGTCACCTGGGAAGTCGTAGTCTGAAAGTAATTCACGTACTTCCATTTCTACTAATTCTAATAACTCTTCGTCATCTACCATGTCACACTTGTTCATGAACACGATGATGTAAGGAACACCAACTTGACGTGATAACAAGATGTGCTCACGTGTTTGTGGCATTGGACCATCGGTAGACGCTACTACTAAAATAGCACCATCCATCTGCGCAGCACCCGTGATCATGTTTTTAACATAGTCGGCGTGACCTGGGCAGTCTACGTGTGCGTAGTGACGTGCAGGCGTATCATATTCAACGTGTGAAGTGTTGATAGTGATACCACGTGCTTTTTCTTCTGGCGCTTTGTCGATTTGATCAAATGCAAACGCCTTACCGCCGTATGTTTTTGCTAATACGTTGGTGATTGCTGCAGTTAAAGTAGTTTTACCATGGTCGACGTGACCGATAGTGCCTACGTTAACGTGCGGTTTAATACGTTCAAATTTAGCCTTAGCCATGAGTAGACCCTTTTAACAAAACGGCAGTTATAATATTGAGTTTAATTATGATAGCAGAAGGTAGGTTCAAACTGGTGCTGATACCCAGAATCGAACTGGGGACCTCATCCTTACCAAGGATGCGCTCTACCGCCTGAGCTATATCAGCATTTTTGATTGGAGCGGGCAGCGGGAATCGAACCCGCATCTTCAGCTTGGAAGGCTGAGGTAATAGCCATTATACGATGCCCGCGGCCTACTCGTAGCTATATGTACTAACGTAAAAATGGTGGAGGGGGAAGGATTCGAACCTTCGAAGGCAGTGCCAGCAGATTTACAGTCTGATCCCTTTGGCCACTCGGGAACCCCTCCACACACACTAATGGTGCCGCTTATCCGAGTCGAACGGATGACCTACTGATTACAAGTCAGTTGCTCTACCAACTGAGCTAAAGCGGCACTACGTCAGTGGGTGCGAATTCTAGTGTAATGCTCGAAGCGGTGCAACACTAAATCGCATAAAAAGGCTTTTTTCTTAATCAAGCGCCTATTAAGTGTGCAATAAGCACATTTAAAGCCGACAATAACGACTTAGGCCATGAAAAACCAGTAAGGGCTCTATAATAATCGGTAACGAATCTAGATGACTTGCTAGCAATAAGCTGTCACCTCCGGTTAATATTATTTGCTGTGTAGGATGATTTTGCCAAGCTAATTGGATAGCGCCAATAACAGCCGCTAAACAGCCACTCTGTAAAGCCGTGGCCGTATTATTTGCCGGTGCCAGTACTGGCTTAAACTCGTTAGCATTTAGCACTTTTGCGGTATTGCTGACAACAGCACGTTGTTGCATCGCTAAGCCGGGTATAATCCAACCACCTTGATGACTTCCTTGCGGATCAAGCCAGTCAATTGTCACCGCTGTACCTGCGTCTATCACCATTATTGAATGATTCGGTAACTGTTGTTTTGCCGCGATCATAGCTAACCAGCGATCAACTCCTAGCTTTTCCGGTTCGCTATAACTGTTTCTGATACCAAATGCTGCTGCTTCAGATTGGACCTGGATCCAGCGGACATCTGTTAATTTCAATTTTTGCTTTAACACTTGTAGCTGCTCATCAGCAGCAACACTAGCAACGATAACGGCTTCAATATCAGTTGGATTAATATCCATGGTAGCTAAGTCTTGCACTAACCTCAGGCTACCATTTTCATATAGGGCTGCTTTGCATCGAGTGTTACCTATATCTAATAATAAATACATATTATTGATGCCCTCTAACCGAGATTTCGCCACCATAAATTGGCTCTATTGCGTGCGTAGTTTCCAGCAGTAAGGCTCCTTGTTTATCAACACCACGACAAATACCTACCTTTTCAGTTGTTGAAATAACTTTAATGGCTTGATCCTGATATTGGTTAACTTTATTAAATTCAGACACAAAACAGGAAAAGCCGGATTGGCTAAATTCTGTTAATATTGCAATCAACTCAGTCTGTAAATTTATAATCAACTGATTACGATTAATCGATTCGGTTGTATGTTGGCTTAACGTAGTAAAAGGCTGATCAATATTATCAGTTGCTGTGCTTGGCATATGTATATTTAAACCGATGCCTATAATTGCATCGCAATCAGCATCAACTTGACCCGATAATTCAACTAATATACCAGCTACTTTTTGTTCATTAATGTAGACATCATTTGGCCACTTTAGCTTAGCATCTACGCCATAATGCTGACGTAACGTGCGTACTATGGCTAAGCCTACCACTAAACTTAAACCCATAGCCGCCTGCATGCCATGTGCTAAACGCCAATACATTGAAAAATACAAATTAGTACCAAAAGGAGAATACCAATTTCTGCCTCGACGGCCTCGACCTGCTGTTTGTGCCTCAGCGACAATTGTCGCACCCAATTCAGTAATCAATCCGGCTTTAATTCGTTGTTGTAATTGACTATTTGTTGAATCGGTAATCTCATGCACTAATACTTGTGGTCTTTTGGCACCTTGGGCAATATTAATCTGCGCAGCATCAAGTAGTGTAATTGCTGCAGCAAAACAATATCCTCTACCGCGCACACTATAGATATCCAAGCCTAATTGTTGTAGTTGGTTAATATAATTTGCTACTGCGGTTCTACTAACGCCTAATTCATCAGCTAGTATTTGACCAGAACAAAACTCACCATTACTCAACCGCGATAATAATGTCCGGATAATGATTAAACTTGATTTACTCACCGTGCAGCATTCCTGTTGCTGTTAACAGCCGGACTTCTGGTTGTAATATAATGGCATAAGCACACTGTACGGCTTGGATAATCCTCTGAATTAGCTCCACAAGTTCATCTGCGGTGCCGTTACCATAATTAACTAACACTAGTGGTTGTTTGTCATAACAGCCTACACCACCGTGCTGAAACCCTTTAAAGCCTTGTTGCTCTAATAACCAAGCCGCGGGCACTTTAATGCTGGTGTCATTATTAATATAACCAGGTAACTTCGGGAATTGTTGTTTTAATACAGCATATTGTTGTTGGGTTATAATTGGATTTTTAAAAAAACTGCCGCAATTGGCCAGCTGATCAGGAGAGGGTAGTTTTGAGTTTCTTACTCGGATCACTGTATTATAAACATCTTGGATACTTGCTTTGCTATCTAAACTATCTAGCCCATTATAATTTAATATTGGCAACGCCTTTTTTTGCAATAGTAATCCCACTGCGATAATAATACCTTTGCCTGCCAAGTGCTGTTTAAAAATACTATCTCGATAACTAAATTGACATCGAGCAGCAGTAATTCGTTGTACCGTTTGGCTTTGCCAATGATAAAAATCGACGTATAAACAACGGTCCGCGAACTCCACACCATAGGCGCCAATATTTTGTACCGGGGCAGCGCCTACAGAGCCCGGTATTAACGCCAGATTTTCAATACCCCACCAGTTATTATCCACTGCCCATGTTACTAAATCATGCCAGTTATGGCCTGACTCAACATGTAACAACCCATAGTTATCGTCTATTGCTAATATTGATTTACTCGCAGCCGTGTAGCGGCATATCGGTGTGGTGATATCTTGCAGAAATATGGTATTACTGCCCTCACCCAACACTATAGGCGTTTGTTCTGGCTGATATGCAGCTAACTCAGCAACAGAATTTAACTCCGTAACTTGGGCTAAATTTTGCTTAAATCTAAAAGTTGAGAAAGGTTCAGCTGACACTTGAGACAGAATACGCATATTAAAACCACTTTATAATAATGACGTTATTGTAAGGCTCGCAGCTACTAAGCGCAAATACACAATCTACAAGCTGGAGATCTTAGATAGTGATGATTTGAGCTAGGACTGGCTATATTAAGGACTTGATCTACAGAAGTTCAATGTATTAATGCTTACTTGCATGGTTAAATCAGTTTGGTATCGTAAGCGGTGAGCTATTTTTCTCGGATCGAGGGTTGACTAGCCGGCGAACGAATACAAAAAACCCAGCTATTCTAGTGAGTAACGATTAATCATCATGA
>NZ_MKEK01000002.1 GCF_001752395.1 Rheinheimera salexigens
TTGTGAACCTTAAACACACTGTATAATTCTCAAGACATTTTGGGGTTGTATGGTTAAGTGAATAAGCGTACACGGTGGATGCCTTGGCAGTCAGAGGCGATGAAGGACGTGTTAATCTGCGAAAAGCTTAGGTAAGGTGATAAAAACCGTTATAGCCTAAGATATCCGAATGGGGAAACCCAGTGCATTTATGCACTATCGTTACATGAATACATAGTGTAACGAGGCAAACCGGGAGAACTGAAACATCTAAGTACCCCGAGGAAAAGAAATCAACCGAGATTCCGTCAGTAGCGGCGAGCGAACGCGGACTAGCCCTTAAGCTAGCTAGGTGTTAGTGGAATACTTTGGAAAGAGTAGCGATACAGGGTGATAGCCCCGTACACGACAATACCTTTTTAGTGAAAACGAGTAAGACGGGACACGTGATATCCTGTTTGAACATGGGGGGACCATCCTCCAAGGCTAAATACTCCTGACTGACCGATAGTGAACCAGTACCGTGAGGGAAAGGCGAAAAGAACCCCTGTAAGGGGAGTGAAATAGAACCTGAAACCGTGTACGTACAAGCAGTAGGAGCCCACTTGTTGGGTGACTGCGTACCTTTTGTATAATGGGTCAGCGACTTACATTCTGTAGCAAGGTTAACCGAATAGGGGAGCCGTAGGGAAACCGAGTCTTAACTGGGCGAAGAGTTGCAGGGTGTAGACCCGAAACCGGGCGATCTACCCATGAGCAGGTTGAAGGTTGGGTAACACTAACTGGAGGACCGAACCCACTAATGTTGAAAAATTAGGGGATGACTTGTGGGTCGGAGTGAAAGGCTAATCAAGCTCGGAGATATCTGGTTCTCCTCGAAAGCTATTTAGGTAGCGCCTCGAGCGAATACCATTGGGGGTAGAGCACTGTTTGGGCTAGGGGGTCATCCCGACTTACCAACCCCATGCAAACTCCGAATACCAATGAGTACTACTCGGGAGACACACGGCGGGTGCTAACGTCCGTCGTGGAAAGGGAAACAACCCAGACCGCCAGCTAAGGTCCCAAAGTAATGATTAAGTGGAAAACGATGTGGGAAGGCATAGACAGCTAGGAGGTTGGCTTAGAAGCAGCCATCCTTTAAAGAAAGCGTAATAGCTCACTAGTCGAGTCGGCCTGCGCGGAAGATGTAACGGGGCTAAATCATTCACCGAAGCTGCGGACTTGTGCTTGCACAAGTGGTAGAGGAGCGTTCTGTAAGCCGTTGAAGGTGTACCGGGAGGTATGCTGGAGGTATCAGAAGTGCGAATGCTGACATGAGTAACGATAAGGGGAGTGAAAAACTTCCCCGCCGAAAGACCAAGGGTTCCTATCCCATGCTAATCAGGGTAGGGTGAGTCGACCCCTAAGGCGAGGCTGAGAAGCGTAGTCGATGGGAAACGGGTTAATATTCCCGTACCGACCAATACTGCGATGGGGTGACGGAGAAAGCTAGGCAGGCGCGGCGTTGGTAGTCCGCGTGAAAGTATGTAGGCTGAGAGACTAGGCAAATCCGGTTTCTTAAGGCTGAGATACGAGACGAGTGTCCACGGACACGAAGCTGTTGATGCTATGCTTCCAGGAAAAACCTCTAAGCTTCAGGTATTGGTGATCGTACCCTAAACCGACACAGGTGGTCAGGTAGAGCATACCAAGGCGCTTGAGAGAACTCTGCTGAAGGAACTAGGCAAAATAGTACCGTAACTTCGGGAGAAGGTACGCTCTGGTGTGTGAAGGACTTGCTCCGTAAGCACACTAGAGTCGCAGTGACCAGCTGGCTGCAACTGTTTATTAAAAACACAGCACTCTGCAAACTCGTAAGAGGACGTATAGGGTGTGACACCTGCCCGGTGCCGGAAGGTTAATTGATGGGGTTAGCGCAAGCGAAGCTCTTGATCGAAGCCCCGGTAAACGGCGGCCGTAACTATAACGGTCCTAAGGTAGCGAAATTCCTTGTCGGGTAAGTTCCGACCTGCACGAATGGTGTAATGATGGCCAGGCTGTCTCCAGCAGAGACTCAGTGAAATTGAAATTGCGGTGAAGATGCCGTATACCCGCGGCTAGACGGAAAGACCCCGTGAACCTTTACTATAGCTTGGCACTGAACATTGACCCTACATGTGTAGGATAGGTGGGAGACTTTGAAGCACTGACGCTAGTTGGTGTGGAGTCAACCTTGAAATACCACCCTTGTATGTTTGATGTTCTAACGCAGGTCCCTTATCGGGATCGCGGACAGTGCCTGGTGGGTAGTTTGACTGGGGCGGTCTCCTCCTAAAGCGTAACGGAGGAGCACGAAGGTTGGCTAAGTACGGTCGGACATCGTACGGTTAGTGTAATGGTAGAAGCCAGCTTAACTGCGAGACAGACACGTCGAGCAGGTACGAAAGTAGGTCATAGTGATCCGGTGGTTCTGTATGGAAGGGCCATCGCTCAACGGATAAAAGGTACTCCGGGGATAACAGGCTGATACCGCCCAAGAGTTCATATCGACGGCGGTGTTTGGCACCTCGATGTCGGCTCATCACATCCTGGGGCTGAAGTCGGTCCCAAGGGTATGGCTGTTCGCCATTTAAAGTGGTACGCGAGCTGGGTTTAGAACGTCGTGAGACAGTTCGGTCCCTATCTGCCGTGGGCGTTGGATGATTGAGTGGAGTTGCTCCTAGTACGAGAGGACCGGAGTGAACGAACCGCTGGTGTTCGGGTTGTCATGCCAATGGCACTGCCCGGTAGCTATGTTCGGAACGGATAAGCGCTGAAAGCATCTAAGCGCGAAGCCGGCCACGAGATGAGTCATCCCTCAGACTATAAGTCTGCTAAAGGGTTGTTGAAGACCACAACGTTGATAGGTCAGGTGTGGAAGCGCAGCGATGTGTTAAGCTAACTGATACTAATTGCCCGTGTGGCTTAACCATACAACGCCCAAAATGTTTTAGGCGC